>NZ_JBQMWH010000040.1:0-509 GCF_053470345.1 Thalassotalea agariperforans
GGCACAAACTTCAATGAATTACGCACCATATGGACAATGCAGAGCTGAATTTGCGTATCAGGGTAAACGGTATTAATCGCATCAGGAAATCCTTTTAGCCCATCAACACAAGCGATGAGGATATCTTTGACGCCTCGATTTTGCAGTTCAGTGAGTACATTGAGCCAAAACTTAGCGCCTTCATTTTCTGATATCCACATGCCAAGCAATTCTTTATGGCCTTCAACATTGACGCCAAGCGCAAGGTAAACGGCTTTATTGATAACTTGTTTGTCTTGCCTGATTTTAACCACGATACAATCCAGATAAACGATGGGGTAAACGGCATCGAGTGGTCTTGCTTGCCATTCAACCACTTGTTCAATAACCGCATTGGTCACTCTAGAAATAAGTGTTGGTGAGACATCAGCATCATACATTTCTTTGAACGTTGCGACGATATCTCGCGTTGTCATACCTTTGGAATACAGGTATAAAATCTTGTCATCCATCGAAGTAAAACGGGTTTG
>NZ_JBQMWH010000041.1:0-459 GCF_053470345.1 Thalassotalea agariperforans
AAAAGCTTAAGGGCTGATTCGCGTTCGCTCGCCGCTACTAACGAAATCTCGGTTGATTTCTTTTCCTCGGGGTACTTAGATGTTTCAGTTCTCCCGGTTTGCCTCACTTAGCTATGAATTCACTAAGTGATAGTGTCTTATGACACTGGGTTTCCCCATTCAGAAATCTGAGTCTATAACGGTTTTTATCACCTCAACTCAGCTTATCGCAGATTAACACGTCTTTCATCGCCTCTAACTGCCAAGGCATCCACCACATACGCTTAGTCACTTAACCATACAACCCTAAGTAGTCTTATCTTGCGATTTGAAAACAAAGTACACCGTGGTGACTAAACCACAGTAATTGTAAAGTCTGACATTTTCACGTACTCATCATTAATTTGAATTAATGTGGAGTATACTTGAATAAGAGTTTCGTCAGTTTCACCTAAACTATCCGAGGAGGATATTCCCAAT
>NZ_JBQMWH010000042.1:0-424 GCF_053470345.1 Thalassotalea agariperforans
TGAACAATAGCTTATCCCTGAATGCAACCTCATCGCATTGTAGTATTTGTTGATGTAACTGCCAAGCGTTCTGCGTAATTCCTTATCACTTTTAAAAGTGTTTCCGCGAATAACCTCGGCCTTCATCGAATGGAAAAATGACTCCATATGCGCATTGTCAGTACATTTACCTGCTCGACTTAAACTATGTGAAATACCACGCCGTTTTAATACTGCCTGAAATACATTACCCCGATATTCAACACCTCGGTCTGTATGTAACATTAAATCGTTTGGTGGTTTACGCGTTTTAATGGTCTGTTTTAATGTTCGCTTAGTGACTTCCATCGTTCTATTTTTATCTAAACTCCAGCTAATAATACGCCGTGAGTATAAATCCATTATCACCGATAAATATCGCCAAACACCATTTACTTTCAAGTAC
>NZ_JBQMWH010000043.1:0-402 GCF_053470345.1 Thalassotalea agariperforans
CATCGGCGCAATTGCGTTTCACTTCTGAGTTCGGCATGGGATCAGGTGGTACCACAATGCTATTGTCGCTAGACAAAAACATGTTGTTAAGTGATGTATCACTCAACATTAATAATCTTGGAAAGCTGTGACGTACATGGATGTACTAATGTCGATGTTGTTCACGGATGAACGTCTTTCATCGACTTTTTTGTCGCTTAATACCCATTTCTCTTATTCAGTACTCGTAAGTACGTGATATTCTCTTCTGAATCTTGTCAGTCTCATACAACCCTTGTTTACTCTCGTAAAACCACTTGGGTGTTGTATGGTTAAGCCTCACGGGCAATTAGTATCAGTTAGCTCAATGCCTCACAGCACTTCCACACCTGACCTATCAACGTTGTAGTCTCCAACGACCCT
>NZ_JBQMWH010000044.1:0-399 GCF_053470345.1 Thalassotalea agariperforans
CGTTGTCATCCCAAAACGCCACTAATTTACCTAAACCTAACGTACCGGCTAATGAACAAGCTTCGTGAGAAATCCCTTCCATTAAACAACCGTCACCTAAGAAACAGTAAGTGAAATGGTCAACAATGTCGTGGCCGTCTTTGTTAAATTGAGCGGCTAAGGTTTTTTCAGCAATCGCCATACCAACAGCATTTGAAACACCAGCGCCTAATGGGCCAGTCGTAGTTTCAACACCTTTTGTGTAACCATACTCAGGGTGACCTGGTGTTTGTGAGTGTAATTGACGGAACTGTTTTAACTCATCAATCGGTAAATCATAACCTGATAAATGTAATAGAGAGTAAATTAGCATCGAACCATGGCCGTTTGATAATACAAAGCGGTCGCGGTTAGCAAAGT
>NZ_JBQMWH010000045.1:0-360 GCF_053470345.1 Thalassotalea agariperforans
TAACGCCACATTAAGCGGCTTAAAACAGTTTGCTAAAATAGTGAGGCACGAACGGAAGCAAACTGTTTTTAGTCCGACTTTAATGCCTTGTTATATATTTTTTATGTTTAACTAAGTTAACCAGTTAAAACATTATTTGCAATATGAACTGCATCACTCACCGCCACGTACTCCAATGTTAGAAAAGAAAGCAACATAACGAGCGGTGCTATGTGAATGGGCATTGCAAAACCCAAACAAAACAGCAGAAGTAAAAGCCCTATTTGCATTTAACAAATGCCAAAAGAATTTACAGCGAATGTTTGTTAAAAATACCAAACCACAAAGCTATTTTACCTACAATTCGTGGCGGTATATAAC
>NZ_JBQMWH010000046.1:0-286 GCF_053470345.1 Thalassotalea agariperforans
TTGCGATTTGAAAACAAAGTACACTGTGGTGACTAAACCACAGTAATTGTAAAGCCTGACATTTTCACGTACTCATCATTAACTTGCATTAATGTGGAGTATACTTGAATAAGAGTTTCGTCAGTTTCACCTAAACTATCCGAGGAGGATATTCCCAACAAAGGGGTTTAGTTAAACCTGACCAGCTCATGAGGATAAACGATAAGATTATCTCATTCGCTGTTGGTATTTATAAGTGATGCATTAGAACGCGCGACACGTCTTTTGCCTTATAAACACCGGGTAT